>NZ_JBFPKO010000090.1:0-4291 GCF_040948765.1 Paraburkholderia sp. BR10923
AAACCCGCACCTTCGTCAGCTGCCATCGCCAGCGTCTGCTGCTTCATCCTGTTCTGCCTTCCTTATCCACTCCGCTCTATAACGCTCCGAGTAGCTATGCGGTGGACTTGATCAGCAATGCCTTAGACTTCTCGCGTCAGGCCAGGACGAAAAAAAAGCCGGCGCATATGCGCCGGCTGTGGTTCAGGAAAATGCAGTCAGAGCAACGCTGTCTGCGCGGCCCGTGCTGCATCGATTCTCGCGATCATCGCCGCTTCCCGCTCGCGGTGCCGCCGGGACTTCTCCTCGCCCACGCCGTTGTGCTGCTCGATCACGTAGGCGAAACAGACAGGATTGGCCGGACCGCGCCACGCCTTCCAGACCTCCATGATCCGCGCGCGCACGTCGGCTGTGCATGCGAAGTACTCGCGAGGCAGGCGACGCCATTGCTGGGCGTACAGATCGCGCATGCGTTGCTCGCTCTGGTACAGCAGCCGTTCGCGCCGTTCCCGCTCTTCTTCAACCGAAAGCGCCTGGGGCACCTCGAGCTGATCGCTGAAGAGCGGGTAAGCACGGTCGATCTTTTCGCGAGCCCGATCCTGACGGCTCAGATGCAAGGCTTGCATCCGCGAAGTCCAGCGAAGGCCTTCCGCCTTCGGAGTACGATCGAATCGCATGTCCCCTCCTCAGGCTGCACGCCGTTCGAGTATCGCGCGGGCGTAATCCAGCGTGCCATCCTTTACCTGCAGACGACGCGCCTCGTTAAGCTCCGTGTTGACGAGCGCGTACTGTGTGCTCGCCCCCTTGCGCCAGTCCCGAATCTCCCGAAACCCCGATGCGATCGCGTCCTCGACATGCTGGGCGCCATCGATCACGACGCCGTCGCCGCGCTTATAGCGGGCATTCTGCGCGGCTTCCTTCGCACGCTGCGCATCCTGCTCCTTGCGCTCCGCCTGCTTGCGCGAAAGCTCGCTCGCTTCCCATGCGGCCTGTGCAGTCCCGTCGAGTCCGCACAGTTCGAAGATCGCACGACGTCGGGTCTTCCCGTTCAGGCCTCGCAACTTCAGGCCATGGAACTCGAGCACGACCTGCTTGCTGCTAGGGTTGTGATCGTCAGGCGTGTCGAGGATGTTCAGCAGACTTGCCACATCGCGCGACTCCAGTGCAACGGCGACACGGTTCGGCCACTCGAACGTCTCACGCCCGTGTGCGAGCAACGCCATCGAACGTTCCAGCGCGTGCCGACGCGCACTGAGCCGCCCCTGTGTGCGCTGCAAATCCGCATGGTCCAGCTTCTTCTCCCGGCGCCAGTCGGCGATCAGTTCACGACGCCGGGCCGCCAGCGCATTGACCGGCTGTCCGACCGATACCGGCTTGTCGAACATCTCCGGCAATGGGTCAACCTGCAGGAGCCCCGCCGCGAACAGCGCATCATCGACCTCGATGAAGTCCGGCGCATTGGATACGCCGGCGACAGCGTCCACCAGACCGTCGACCGTTTCTGTCGTGACCGGCTGTTTCGCTGCACGCATCACGGACACCAGCTGCTGCAGTTTCGCCGCCGGCAGCCGCCCGCGTAGCGTCGGAAGCTCCAGCAACGTCGACGCCCATTCCAGGTCGTAACGGAATGCCCTGTCCATCGCCCGGTATTCCGAGAGCACCGCTTCGGGAATTTGCTCGTTGCGCAGCAGCGCATAGGCGATGTGCACCTCATGTCGTCCGTTCGTCCTGCCTCCCGGCACACAAGGACCGCCGCTGGCAAAGCCGAAGCGTTCCATGGCCACGTCATTGAATAGCGACAGCAGGTTGAAGAACTGGCGCGCTTCACGTGCGGCCGATTTTTGCGCATCGATCTGGTCGGTCGATAGGAGCCGGGTTGGCGTGCGCGCAAGTTCGAAAATTACGAACAGCAGTTCCCAGTGCGACGCGCGGATCTGCCAGGGCTTCGGCTCAAGGCCATAGGTCGATAGCCACAGCGAACGGACTTCGTCGAATAGTGCCGCGAGGATTTCTGCGGCCGTGCCGTCACGACGGATGCCGAGCGTGCCGTTGTATCGCGTCACGCGTACTGCGGCCGCACCGCCCTCCAGATTGATCAAAGTGGTCTCAGTTGCCTGGACCGCCTCGTTGGCGAACAGCGCGAACACCCCGGAGAGCGTCGGGGTCGTGAAGACCTGGCCGGGAATCGAGAGTTGGTACATGTTGGCTCCGCAAAAATGGAACGGGGCCAACACCCCATCAAGGGAGATTGGCCCCGTCCGGGATTGCAAAAAAAGTGAAGAAAATTGAATCAGTCGAGGTCGAGCATCCGCGAGACAACGGCGGCGATCGCCCACGCCTGCGTGCGCGAAAGCGTCTTAATGCGCAGGACCGGCTGGCTATTCCAGTGTCCAGCCTCGCCCAAGGGGACGAACTGAACAAAATCGATCTGGATGATCCAGCCTTCCGAGCTTCCGCGGGCAACCGATAGCGCCAGCCGTCGGCGCGCGGTCCCGCTGTCCGGCCAGTCTCGTGAAGCCGACAGGCCGTAGCAGTCTTCGTTCGTTTAGGTTTATTCGATGCCTGCCATCGGCCGCAGGAATGTGAATGCCTCTGCGCGTGTCGGCAGGCGTCGAATAAGCCCGATGGAGGAAACCGCGGAGTGCTCCGATGAGGTCGGAACTCGCCGCTATGGCGATTGATAGGTCAGGATGCCCAGCAGTGTCGGATGTGGTGTGGCCGGGCGGGATGCCGGGCGGGCGCTGACGCGGTAGCGAAGTGATATTGTCGTGCGATCGCGGTGGTGAAGCGGACGTCGGAGGCGCTTCGCGGAGTGCCAGGCGCAAACGTCCGCTCGTGGGCCGCGTTGCCGCGAAGCCGACGGTCGGTTCAGATACCGGGGAACCGTAGTGCTCATGTCTGACCCCGGCACCGCGGCGGTGCGCGGATCGGCGCGCTGCGCGCGAGGATGTCGATGACGATCATCGGTGCGCCGCAGTGACGGCAGATGAAGACGGGCCGGGTTGCGGTGATGGCCTCGTCCGGTGACGGGCTGATCCCGGGTGCGACGTGCAGCAGATCGCGCACCTTCGCGAGACTGGCGCGGCGCACCGGGTTGGCGAGCAGCCCGTAGTGACGGATCCGGTGGAAACCAGCGGGCAGCACATGAAGCAGGAAGCGGCGTATGAATTCGCCGGCCTCCAGCGTCATGGTCTTGTAGCGGGTGCGTCCCTTCGCGCGGTAGTCCTTCCAGCGGAACGTCACACCGCGCTCATCGAATGCGATGAGGCGCTGGTTGGAGATGGCCACGCGGTGCGTGTAGCGCGACAGGTACTCGAGCACCGCCTTCGGTCCGGCGAACGGGCGCTTGGCGTAGACCACCCATTCGCAGCTACGCAGCGGCGCAAGCCACCGGGCAAAGGTGGCGGGGTCCGCGAGCCCGGTGTACTCGCCGAAGAACTGCAGCTGGCCATGCCGGTGGGCCACTTCGAGCGCTTCGAGGAAGCGCCGGCGGAACAGGCGTGAGAGCACGCGCACGGGCAGGAAGAAGCCGGGCCGGCAGGCGATCCAGCGCTCGCCATCGGGCGAGAGTCCGCCGCCGGGGACGATGCCGTGCACGTGCGGATGATGCGTGAGTGCGGAGCCCCAGGTGTGCAGGACGAGCGTGGCGCCGATCCAGGCGCCGAGGTGCCGGGGATCGGCGGCGATCGTGCGCAGCGTGTCGGCGGCGATGTCGAGCAGCAGGCCGTAGATGATCCGCTTGTTGTACCAGGCGATCGCACTGATGGCGGCGGGCAGTGTGAAGACGACGTGGAAGTATTCGACGGGTAGCAGGTCGGCCTGGCGTGCCTCCAGCCAGCGATGTGCGGCGCTGGCCTGGCACTTCGGGCAATGCCGGTCCCGGCACGAGTTGAAGGACACCTCTGAGCTTGCGCAACCTGGACAACGCAGCACATGTCCGCCCAGTGCCGCCGTGCGGCACCGTTCGATGGCCGACATGACCTTCAGCTGCCCCGGGCTCAGGCGTGCCGTGGCCCGCCACGCTGGCCCGTGGCTGCGGAAGATGTCCGCAACCTCCAGCATGAGGCGCTACAACGCGGGCCTACTCCGAGGGCAGACGGTCCAGTGGACTGGTGACCTCGTGCAGCAGGTCGGTGGCCACCTGGACGTAGAGCGCGGTGTTCTCGAGCCTATTGACTGCAGTCAATAGAGCAGAGATTTTTTTGGTTGGCGATCGCGGCCACTGACGCGTGAACAGGCCGGTCGGGGCCGGTCCGCGATCGGTAATCAAAAAAATGTTTGTGCTAAACCGCTCCGCAGGCGTCGGCCTTTA
>NZ_JBFPKO010000091.1:0-4249 GCF_040948765.1 Paraburkholderia sp. BR10923
GCCGGTAGAAGGTAAAGATCAGCTCGATGTACGCCGTGGCGTAGGTCGGCTCACGCCCCGACACGCCCGGCGTACGGATCTTTGCGTTGATAAGCTGCGCCTTCAGATCGCCGCCCGGCACATACAGTGCTGTATCATGCCGCACTTTCTCAGGCTCTGGTTATACGCCCGCGCGTTCGTCACCCGGTACCCCGGCTTCTTGCGCTTGCGCGGTTCACCCGTCTTTAGTCTGGCTTTATATGGCATTATTCAATGCTGGCTTCATGATGTTGCGCTTTTACACAACCCGCAGCATCTTTGCAATACCCCCATCCGGACAAAGCCGTAGCGAGTAATCCACTTGCGAAGCTGATTCGGATTTACGTCGTGCTCCATGGCCGTGCGCGCGATTGACACACCGGGCTTCAGGCACATCCTGACCAGTTCGTCACGTGCGGCTTCGTCATACTCGCGTCGGCCGTCGCGCTTCTCGCCAATCACCAGACGGCTCTTGAGGTCTTTGTTCTCTGTCATCAGTGTCAGTGTGCAGGCGTCCACGTGGACACCTAGCTTCTGACCTTCCGCCCCGCGATGGAAGGGCGTCTTTTATTCGTCACTAAAGTTCAGGGAGCTTGCGTCAAACCCCAGCCGACATCGGACGTCGGCAACGACAGTCCGCGCGTATTGGCGATGAGACGCTGCCACAGTGCCGCGCCGCGTGCGCCGCTAGCTTGCGCCCAGAGTGCCGCGATCCCCGCCACATGCGGCGTCGCCATGCTGGTTCCCGAGATGGTGCGGTAACGAGTGGGCATCGACCACGACGAGTACACGGCGACGCCCGGGCCTGCGATGTCTACCGCCGTGCCGGGCTGGCGAACCGTGTCCCGAGCCGAAAAGTCGGCAATGCGCAAGCCCGAGTCTAGCGCACCGACCGCCATGAACGATCGGCTGTTAGCTGGTCGCGAAACGAAGCTAAACTGGCCAGCGGAGCGCTGCGCGTTGTTGCCTGCGGCGGCCACGATCATGCATCCGGCATCCAAGGCGCGTTGGCCAGCAGTTTCGTATGCCACCGAGGTCGTGGCGACGTTTGCGCCCAGCGACATCGAAATCACATGACACTTGTTCCTCACTGCCCAGTCGATGCCAGCGAGGACGTCGCCGTCAACGCCACGTCCCTGATCTGTCAACACCTTGCCGACGAAGATCGTGGCCTTGTGAGCAATGCCGTAGCGCGGCCCCAAAGCGGGATGCAGCGGGCCGCAAGCGGTGCCGATGCAGTGCGTGCCGTGGCCGTGGCCGTCGTTGGCGCTGGCCACTCCGGCGATGAACGATGTCGGTTCGATCTGGCGGCCGACGAAATCTGGATGCGCCAAGAAGAACCCCGTGTCCAGCACCGCCACATTGATTCCCTGGCCTGAATACCGCGACGTCGCCACCTTGGTGGCTTGCAGTCCCCAGGTCAGCGTTGCCGTGTCGACAAACGCTGCTTCGACATCGAGCAGATCTTCCCCCGCCGGCCCTTCGCTGGCCGACGCATACAGGCTTTGAGCAGCATCCCGGAAACCGCGCAAATAGTCGAGTGACATCGGACTCGGTTCCCCCAGCGCATACATCACGCCCTCGGGTTCGACCGCCAAGATAGCGGAATCCTCGCCCGCCGTCATCGCCAGCGAGCCGGCGGCACTTGGGTCGATGTTGACCACCGCGATCCCGAGGGTATCCAGCACCGCGCCACCGTCTGCCGGAACCCGCTCCACATCCAAACCGGACGCGCCGAAATCATCGCTCTTCAACATTTTTGACTCGGCCACACCGGTGCTGTCGGCAAGTACCGACAATGCATCCTTGTGCGCGCCCTCACGAAAGGTCACGATAAATCGGCCCGTGGTTTCGGGCGTGACGTTTTGGTTTACTTCGGAATTCATCTTCGGTTCCTCCTGATGGCGGGACGGCCTACGAGCACACCCGGCCGGCGTCCGCGACCGCTACCTTCCGGATGGCCTCGTCGACGTTTCCCTGAGCAGTGGTCAAGAGCCACAGCTCGACCGAGCGGCCGGTGTCCGCCAGAAACTCGACCGCGCCATTCCTGCGCGTCACCCTAACCACGCCGCATCCAAGTTCGATGGCAACGACCTCGTCGGCTGATGCGGGCGGTCGCGCATCAGCCGACGCTGGCTCGACCGTGCCAAGCAAACCGCGATAGCCGAGCTGATCGGGCAGGACATTCTTCGCGCTTGCATGTAGGCCGCCTAGGCGGCGTTGGAGTTCGAGGACTTCGCACTCCGTCAATACCCACGACGGATTGGGCTGTCCGCTGAAAAGGTCGATCTGAAATCTCATTGCGCTGTGCGCTCCGTAGTAGCCTGCATGCAACCGCGACCCGACCGGCGACTCGCAGGCAGACGACGTTGCCGCGCCTTGATGCGTGGCCGGCCGTGCTGCGATCAGCGAATGCGTTGCGAACGACAGGTATAAAAGTAACCACAAAACTGCGTGTAGGGTCCGCGGTCGCACGTCGAAGGATCGGTAATGATCCGATTGCTATTGTCCACGCTCCTGACGGCAGTTCCGCCGGGCTTGTGACAACAGAAACCTTCCTTGTTCTTGCGATACCAGTGAAAATCCACGAAGCCCGGGCTGGGAGCGATAACGAGCGCGACCAGATAACGCGGCTTTTCGCTATCTGGGAAGCAGACGTATCGCCGGTGCAAGCCGTCGCTCAGCGCCCCCTATCACACTGCGGTGCAAGTGATGGCCGTGTTGATGTGTCCACTGCTGCGGCCCGGTTGGGCGAACGTGTCGGTGCGTTTATTACTCGCGTAGTTGTAGCAGTTGTTGGGCGCGCGGATGTTGGGATCGTTGTTCCAGAAGCCGGGATAATAGGCAGCATACTCGACCCAGCAAGTCACCGCAGGCGCCGCACGCTCAAGCTCGGCGGCAGCCTCAGATTCCGCTGCCGCGTTCGAATTGGGGGAACTCACACCTGTTTCCTTGCCCAGCTTTTGCGTGAGAAGACCGCGCAGCATTTCATGGTTGATGACATTCGATTCCTCGACGCCATCGGCAAGTGCGCCGGCCGCGACACCTTGATCGGAGGCAAGATTAATTAGGCGTTCAGCGAGCTCACGCGACGTGCCCGAGCCGCCGCCGGAACCGAGCGGAACGTACAACGACGATGATATGCCGTGATCCGCGGCCAGCTCATCGTTGGCAGCGTTGAGATAGAAGCCGCGCAGCTCGCCTCGGCCTCCCGACTCGCTAGCGGCGGAGATCGACGCTGCGCTGACTTTCGCTGCATCGCGGAGCGCGGCGCGGATTTCCTGATCATCTGAGACGATCCAAGTTGGATTAGGACGGCCGGAGAAAACATCGGCAGTGGTTTGCAGCATAACGCCCTCCCGTTAAAGTAAGTGTGTTTCAGTTTCCAAGCTCCGTCAGTCGGGTCGGCTTGAGCGTCGGCCTTCGATCAAATCCAAGGGCGCGGCACCGGCGCTCGTCTTGCCGCCGTTGGGCACAGCGTCCAGACGAGCGTCATATGCCGTCACGCACGCAGTTTCAAATTCGCGCTCGGAAAGACAGTTACCGATGCGTACTTGTTCGCGGTCGGTTGTGTCGCGAAACATTTCGCTTTCGGTATCTACATGAACTCCTGTTCCGGACATGATGATCTCGCGGAAAATCATTAAATTGACTGGGCACGCGCGGTGGAATGGCCGGTTGCATTCCTTCGCTTCCGTTCCACTGCGCAGACTGCGCTTTCTCCGACGAACTGGGTAGGAATGGGAAAAACCCATTTCTTCACTATGAAGGTAGCATAGTCCCGACCAGTGACAGACTCATTGATGCGAATCAAGCGTAGTCCAATGATGGAACCTCCCGCTGAGTAGGCCACTATGATTCACCGATTTTGGGGTTGTAAGCCGGAACCGCATATTTTCGAAATTCTTCGATCAACAAGGTAGCGAGCTATTTTGGGGCGGAGAAGGCCTGATCCATATCCCTCGCACGCTGCATTTCGTCGCCGTGCAGGTACATCGACGTCGTCGCGATTGACGCATGGCGCAGGTTGTCGCGCACTGGTCAGTTTGGCTCCGCTGGCGAGCACATGACTTGCGTGACTGTGCCTCCTATCTCTTTGAAGAGATAGAGCAGAGATTTTTTTGGTTGGCGATCGCGGCCACTGACGCGTGAACAGGCCGGTCGGGGCCGGTCCGCGATCGGTAATCAAAAAAATGTTTGTGCTAAACCGCTCCGCAGGCGTCGGCCTTTA
>NZ_JBFPKO010000092.1:0-4156 GCF_040948765.1 Paraburkholderia sp. BR10923
CGCTTGCCGACACACCGTGCCGCCGACATAGCGCAACTGCTTCCTCATCGCTGGACGCCGACCGCTGCTTGATCGTTTGATCGTTTGAGCGATCGCCCCAGTCAAGATGCCTTCCCCGGGTGCTTACAGACGAACTCGATTTTCTCCCTCTCAAAGTCACGCACATCGACGAAGGCGGTAGGCGCTGCTTCGATCCCGACGGGAAACGACGGCTGATCGAGGCGTGCGAGAAACCCGGTGCATCGGTGGCTGGCCTGGCGCTCAAGGCTGGCGTGAACGCCAACCAGATGCGCAAGTGGATCATGCTGGAGCGCAGGGGGGCTCGGCGGAATTCGTACCCGTAGTGGAGGTAGCCGAACCGGATGCTGTGACGGCAAGCGCAAATCTGCGTTCGTCGCCTGCCGTGACGCTGGTGCTCAGGCCGCGCGAAGTCGTGCGAAGTTCGCCGCGCCCACCGTCACCGTCGCGCCTGGTGGCGCGACTTCCCAACGGGGTGAGTCTCGAACTTGAGTGCAGCGGGCAGGATCCGGCATTGATCACGACGATGATTGACGCGTTGAGAAGCCGGTGATGCTGCGCTTCGCCAACGACCTGCGCGTCTACCTGTATCGCGAACCGGTGGATTTCCGGTGTGGCCTCAACACCCTTGCTGTTCTGGTCGAGGAATCGATGCGGCTGGACCCGCTTGCCGGCGCCGTCTACGCGATTCCGCAATCGTAAATGTGACAGGATCAAGCTCCTGCTGTACGAGCGCACTGGCTTCTGGCTGTTGCTGCGCCGGCTCGAGGAAGACCGTTTCGTGTGGCCGCGACGCGATGAGGAAGTGATCAAGCTGACAACGCAGCAGCTGCACTGGCTGTTGGACGGCATCGATATCGACGCGCTTCGCCGTCATCCTGTCCGTCATTACGAGCACGCCGGTTAGCCCGGCACGTTGCAGGTCAGCAACGCGACAGGCGCCTTTTACGGATTGACGTAAACCTGTAGCGCGCCGCGCTCCGCTATCCTGGAGCGCATGACGAATGCACCCGACCTCAAGCGCGTACCCCATGCCGTCCAGGGCTACATACACGATCTCGAAGAACGCGTGGCTGGCGACACGAAGCGCATCGGCGAGCTGAGCCAGCGGATCGAACAGCTTGAGGAGTAGGTCCGTCTGCTGCAATCCGAGCGCTACGCACCGAAGAGCGAGAAACGCCAGGATCGGGGGTTCGACGAGGCGGAGCAGCTCGCCAGTGAGCCCGGCGACGAAGACGACGCGGATGCGGGGCCCGCACTGCCCGACACCGGTTTGCCACTGGTCGGCCAGCCTGAGCGGAGCAAGGTCGGACGCAAGCCGTTGCCGGCGTACCTGAAGCGCGAACGCGTCGATTACGATCTGCCGGAAGACCAGCGAGGCTGCCCGTGCTGTGGCAATCCGATGCATCGCATCGGCGAGGATATCAGTGAACAGCTGCACGTCCAAGTCAAGTGGACGGTTCGCCAGAACGCGCGCGCAAAGTACGCATGCCGACACTGCGAGCGTCACGCCGAACATACACCGGTCGTGCTCACCCCGATGCCAGTGTAGCCGATTCCGGGTAGCCATGCGGACGCCTCGGTGATCGCGACGGTGGCGACCGCGAAATACGTCGACGGCATGCCGCTGTATCGGATGCAGGCGGCACTTGCCCGCTGGCAGATTCCGGTGAGTCGGGGCACGCTCGCGCAATGGGTGATCCGTCCAACAAGCCATCCCATCGCAGAATTACGAACAATTTGTGGGTAATCCTGAGGGGAAACCCGGGGCGGTTCAATGTCCGTGTTGACCCGGGGCGGTTCAATGTCCGTGTTGACTTATGCCATTCACGGTCCATCCAGCTGCAGAGGGCCCTGAGCCCGCCCTTCTTCTTGTAGAACTCCGCAAGGGCCAGCTGAGTGCCATAGGTAGAGAAAATCTTCGGGTCATAGCCAAGCTGTTTCGCGATGTGCGCGATCAACGCGTCCCAATTCGGCAGACCAAGGTTGGCAGGCACCCCGGCCCCCGCAAACAGCATCAGCTTGCCAGTGCGGTGGGCATCAAGCAGTTCGTCTTTCATTTCGTGCCCTTCGCAGATTTGAGGTGGGCGGCAAACAGATCCAGCGCTTTGCGGCGCATGGAGATGTCGTCCTTGGCGGCCCCCATCTCCGCAAACGTCTGTGTGCTGCCATCCGGAACGAAGACACAGTCCCATTGGAAGTGAGTGGGACCGGCAGGTTTGCGAGGTACGGTTCCGTTGATCGCACCTTCTATTATATGGATCTCGCGCCCGTCGCAGTACCCAAGGATCGTTTTGGCAGTCACCTTGGCGTCGCCAAGCCCTGTAACGAGGTCGGCGAAGCGATCCGCTTGTAGCCTGTCCCAGAATATCTGCGTCAAACCTGCGGGAAGTCCATTGAGGCCGCTCAAGTACAAGCCTGTATGTTCGACGAAAAACGGGCGACCGATGGACTGGAACGCCTTGGTCAGCTTGTCCCGCACCAAACTCTCGACGTCTTCTGTCTGGAGCTCCTCGATTTTCCTCGACACCGGCACGATGTCCACGCCTACGGGGGCAAGGATCCGCTGCACTTCGGTGATCTTGTGCTCGTTGCCCGACATAAATCGGATTTTAGATCCTTCACGAATGAGTAGCGTTTGGCTACTTCGTACTGCTGTCGCATGTCACCGATCGACAGGCCTTCGGCCATCGCGGCGGCTTGGTCATCCGCAAGGCCGCGCTGGTGGATTGCGGGGTTATCCGAGCAAATGACAAACGGCACGCCATATCGCCGGAACTGTTGAAGCGGGTGAGCCTCGTTCGCAGGAACTGCGCCAGTAAGCCGATTGCTGATCGGACACACCTCGACGCAGATATCCCTCGCAGAAAGAAGCTCCAGCACATCTGGATCTTTGCCAGCCGCTGTTCCGTGGCCAATTCGATCTGCGCCGAACAGTTCTACGGCAGACCGGACGTTCTCAACGCGGCCTGTTTCACCGGCGTGGATCGTGATCCCGAGATCGAACCTGTCTTTGGCCGCCCGAAAGAGCGAGGGTAACTCTTTCGGATATGCCGTTTCTTCATCGCCAGCAAGGTCGAGCCCAATCACGTCCTTCGGCTCACCAAGGTCCTGGTAGGCCCGCAGGAGGGTGGATAGGTTGACCGCGCTGTAGTCGCCACGCGTCACCGTGAGAATCAGGCCGCGCCGGATACCGTGGCGCAGTGCAGCCACCCTGGTCGATTCGATAAGGCGCTCGAGCGCCTGTGCTGGCGAACACTTCTGAAGCTGTGCAAGGTACAGAACGCTGCTTCGGAGCTCGACGAAGCGCACGTTGTTTTCCGCCAGGCCCGCGACAACTGCAAGGGTGAGGCGATCGAGATTCTCGCGCTTCCTTGGAAAGAGCTGCAGAGCTTGCCATGGCGTTAGGTATTCGGCCAGCGACTGGCAGGGTGTCGCTCGAACTAGGTCTCGCTCAAACTCGAATCCGGCTGGCAACACGGTCGCTTCGTCTGCCAGGATCTCTCGAATCGTCGACGTTGGAATCGCGCCGTTCATGTGCATATGGAGTTCCCCCCGGCTATGCACGTCCGCGCCCTTTCCGTATTCGTGCGCTTCCTTGGCGTCGCGGGCATCGCCAAGCATCCCAGGTAGGTCAATCTGCCGTTGATCCAATCGTAGTTCCTGTATCTACTTATCGAGAGTCCTACTCGTTTCTGTGCGTTCTAGCGCGTTCCCATATTGTAACGCCTCCTCCGCAGAGACGCGTTAAGAACGTCCGGTCTGCCGTAGAACTGTTCGGCGCAGATCGAATTGCCCACGGAACAGCTCAACTGGTTCTGTCGCAGTAAGAGCGAGAGGTCGGCCAAGTCCGATATGATATGGATTCCTTATCCAGCCAGCAAATAGAATTGCCTTTCAGGCGATCAACGCCCGGCGGGAGGACATGAAGCCAGCTTGAATAATGCCATATAAAGCCAGACTATAGACGGGTGAACCGCGCAAGCGCAAGAAGCCGGGGTACCGGGTGACGAACGCGCGGGCGTATAACCAGAGCCTGAGAAAGCGCGGCATGATCAGCCTGTATGTGCCGGGCGGCGATCTGAAGGCGCAGCTTATCAACGCAAAGATCCGTACGCCGGGCGTGTCGGGGCGTGAG
>NZ_JBFPKO010000093.1:0-3896 GCF_040948765.1 Paraburkholderia sp. BR10923
TTTCGTTTTGCTTGATGATCCTGTCGATCTCGGCGTCGGCCTTTGCATCGTACCGCGCAAAAACGTCGGTGCTATAGCGCGTGTTCTGCGCTGCGCCCAGCTGCGAACCGGACTCGTCCCGCGTGTCGGCATCGACCGTCATCGACAGGCCGATACGCAGCGGATGCGCGGCCAGCTCGGCCGGGTCGAGTTCGATGCGCACCGGTAGCCGCTGCACGATCTTGATCCAGTTGCCGGTGGCGTTCTGCGCCGGCAGCGTCGCGAACGCGCTGCCCGTGCCGGCCGAAAAGCCCTCGATACGCCCGTGATAGCGGGCGCGGCGGCCGTAGACGTCCGATGTGAGCGTGACCTTCTGGCCGATTCGCATGTGCTTGAGCTGCACTTCCTTGAAGTTCGCGTCGACCCATACGCCGTCGAGCGGCACGATCGCCATCAGCGGCGTGCCCGGCGCGACGCGCTGGCCGACCTGAACCCGGCGTTGCGCGACGTAGCCGGTCACCGGCGCCGGCAAGGTATCGCGCGCATAGGCGAGCCACGCGGTCCGCACTTTCGCGGCGGCGGCCTGCACGTCTGGATGCTGCTCGACCGTCGTGCGGTCGGTCAGCGCGTGATTGGCTTCGCCCTGCTGGCGCGCAGCGTCGAGCGCGGCCTGCGCGACGCTGACGGCATCGCGGGCGTGCGCGATGTCTTCGGCGGACACGGCGCCCGTGTCCGCCACGGCCTCGCGCCGGCGCAGGTCGTCGCGGGCTCGGGCCAGATCGGCTTCGCGCTGCGCGACGTTCGCCGCGTAGAAGTCGTTGTTCACATACAGGCCGGAGACGCGCCGCACGGTCTGGCCGAGTTGCGCTTCGGCATCGGCGAGCGCGAGCTTTGCATCGGCCGGATCGAGCGTGACGACGGGGTCGCCTTGCTTGACGATCTGCGTGTCGTCGGTGTTGACCGCGATCACTGTGCCCGTGACCTGCGGCGTCAGTTGCACGAGATTGCCGCTGACGTACGCGTCGTCGGTTTCCTGATGATAGCGGCCCTCGGTGTAGTAGTAACCGCCGTAGGCCGCGCCCGCGAGCACGACCGCGGCACCGAGCAGCGCGATCAGGCGCTTGCGGCTCGACGGGGGCGTCGCCTTGTTGTCGCCTTCGGGCGTGGCGGGCGCTTGCGCGCCGCTCTTGTGTTCGGCTTCCTGATCCGCCAGTTCGCGGTCGGTCGTGATCGAATCGCTCATTGCAGTTCTCCTGATAGGTTTCCCGGCGTGCCGTTCAACGTGCGGCAACCGTGGGATTGACTTGACTGGCGGATGCGCGAGCCGCGTCCGCATGATGGTCTGTGCCCGCCGACGTATCGACATAGCCGCCGCCCAACGCCGACGCGAGCTCGATCTGCTGGTCGCGGCGGTTCATCTTCAGATTGGCGATCGCCTCGTCGGCGTTCAGTGCGGTGACGTCGGCATTGAGCACGGTCAACTGGTTGGTCAGGCCAGCCTTGTATTGCGTGGTCGCGAGGCGATCGGCATCGCTCGCGGCCTGCTGCGCGGCCAGCGCATCGCCGAGCTGCGCGTCGCTCGCGCGAATCTGCGCGAGCTGCGTGGCCACGCCGCTCAGCGCGCCGATCAGCGTCTGGTTGTAGGTCGCCACCGCATAGTCGAACTCGGCGTAGCGGCCCTTCAACTGCGCGCGCAACTCGCCCGCATCGAAGATCGGCAAGTGGACCGCCGGGCCCACCGACGCGGTGCGGCTCGCGGCGCTCAGGAAGCGGCCGAAGCCGAACGCGTCGAGACCGATCGCGGCGCTCAGGTTGATGTCGGGATAGAACTCGGCCTTCGCTTCTTTCACTTCGTGCGTGATCGCGTCGACGCGCCAGCGCGCCGCGACGATGTCGGGCCGCCGGCTCAGCAGATCGGCCGGCAGGTTGTCAGGCAGACGCACGTCGTCGCCGACGCCGAGCGTCGGCCGCGTGATCGCGAGTCCGCGGTCGGGACCCTTGCCAAGCAGCGCCGCCAGTTGATACCGGGTGGTCAGGATGCTGCCGTCGAGCGCGCTGACACGGGCACGGCTCGTCGACAGATTCGCCTCGGCCGTCTTGCGCTCCACTTCGGTGTCGAGACCGTTTGCGATGCGGCCGGAGGTAATGCGGTCGATCTGCTCGCGCCGCGCGACTTCCTGTTGCGCGATATCGCGTAACGCGTAGAGCCGCGCCAGCTCGTTGTACGTGCGGGCGATCGAGGTGTCGAGCGTGAGCCTGACGACCTGCTCGTCGGCCTCGGCAGCGGACGCCTCCGACACAGCCGCGCGCAGCGCTTCGCGGTTCTTGCCCCACAGATCGAGATCGTAGGAAGCGCTGAGCAGCCCCTTGTTCTCCGTCTGCCACGAGCCGGCATAGGGCGGCGGGATCAGCGCGCTGCTGCTGAACTGCTGGCGCGTCAGCGAGTACGAAGCGTCGACGCGCGGCAGCGTGCCCGCCTTCGCCGTTTCGCTGTAGGCTTGTGCCTGTTCGACCCGGGCGCGCGCCTGGGCAAGCGTCGGACTGCCTTGCAGCGCCTCGGCGATCAACGCCTTCAGTTGAGCGTCGCCGAACTGGTCGACCCAGTCCGGGGACGGCCAGTTCCCATGCTCCTGCGGCAGGCTCCGGGCCGTTTCCAGCTGTTGTGGCTGATTGATCTGCTTGTCGCTGTGGATGCCCGCATAGTTTGCACATGCTGCCAGCACTGCGAAGGAGATCACCGAAACACCGAGCTTCAGCGTACGGGCGACGGTGTTTGCCCTGGAAGTCTGCGTATTCATTTTCTGACTAATCAGATTAATGGGTCAAAAAAACGCGGCCCACGGCCGCGCCGCTCACTCGCCTGTGAACTTACGAAGCAGGCGGTCCAACTCGGCAAACTCCGCCTTGGTGAATTTGCGCAGGCGGGCGTTCAGCACATGCGGGGCGACTTCCGGAATCCGCGCGGCGGTTTTCTGCCCCTGCGCGGTCAACGTCAGATTGACCACGCGGCGATCTTGCGGGTCGCGCGAACGTTCCAGCAGCCCCTTCGATTCCAGCTTGTCGAGCATCCGCGTCATCAGGCCGGTGTCGATGCCGAGCAGCTTCGACAGCTCGAAAGGCGTGGTGGCCACACCCTGCTTCAGCGAAAGCAGGATACCCATCTGCTGGCCGTTGATGTCGAGGTCCTTGAGCGCCGCGTCCATTTCCGCGACGACGACGTTGCGGGCCTTGACGAGCCTGAAGCCGATACTTTCGGTAAGCATGAAGTTCTTCGTCGTGTAGTGGTCCATCGCGGTGTTCTCCTTGTTGATTTCAACAATATCTGCATCATCAGATAATGTCAAGGAGAGGATTGTGTGTTTCATTTTCCGCCCCAAACCGGGTTGCCCAATCGGGTTCAATGTCCGCCGGCGGCTGCCGCGCCCGCGGCTCCACCCTTGGTCGGTTTCGTCACCCAGATCAGCGGGATGATGACCAAAAAGATCACCGCCGAGATCCAGAAGATGTCGTTCAGGCCCAGCATCGTCGCCTGCGCGTTCAGCGAGGCTTCGTAAAACGCCGTGGCCTTGGGAATGCCCGCGTCCAGCGCCGCCTGCAGGTGCGCGATCGCGCCGGTGAAACCAGGGTTCTCGACGCTGGTTTGCTCGGCAAGTCGCGCATGATGAAGAATCGTACGGTCGTTCCATGCATTGCTCATCAGCGAGGTGCCCACCGCGCCCGCGAAAATCCGCACGAAGTTGGACAGACCCGCCGCCGCCGGAATCTCCTCCGGCTTCAGGCCCGACAGGATGATCGCCGTCAGCGGCGTAAAGAACAACGCGGTCGGGATGCCTTGCAGCAGCGTCGGCAGCACGAGGGTCCACGCGTCTACGCCGGTCGTATAGTTCGAGCGCATGAAAAACACCGCAGCGAATCCG
>NZ_JBFPKO010000094.1:0-3495 GCF_040948765.1 Paraburkholderia sp. BR10923
TCCAGTCCTGCGGCTCGATCTTGCCGTCGGCGGCCATGACCGCGTCGAAGCGCGCCTGTTCGGGCGAATTCGCGTCCGCGTCCAGCGGGGCGACGTGGCCGGGGATATCGAGGGATTGGGTGTACATGGGGGACGCTCTCTGGAGGAGTGGTCTGTGTCGGCGTAGTATAAACCAACCGACCGGTCGGTTAATAATTTTTTGAGGACGGGGATTGGGCTTGATAGCGTCATTCAGGGGTGTTGAAGCACGTCACCCCACCCCGACACTTACCGGTAAAATTGCGAATTGGCCGCGATCTGCGGCCCACTTGCATCTCCGGTACTCATGTTACGTCTAAGCGAAATCAAACTCCCGCTCGATCATCCCGACAGCGCCCTCGAAGCCGCCATCCGTGCGCGCCTCGCGGACCTCGGCGTGGCGCGGGACGGGCTCATCCGATACACCGTGTTTCGCCGCGCGCACGACGCGCGCAAGCGCGCCGACATCAAGCTCACCTACATCGTCGATGTCGAGGTCAAGGATGAAGCGGCCGCGCTGAAACGGCTCGCCGACGTGCCGCATTGCGGCGTGACCCCCGACATGAGCTACAAGTTCGTCGCCAAAGCACCCGCCCAACTGAGCACGCCGCGTCCGGTCGTGATCGGCATGGGACCGTGTGGTCTGTTCGCAGGACTGATCCTCGCGCAGATGGGCTTCCGGCCGATCATCCTCGAGCGCGGCAAGGCCGTGCGCGAGCGCACCAAGGACACGTTTGGCCTGTGGCGCAAATCGGTGCTGAATCCCGAGTCGAACGTGCAGTTCGGCGAAGGTGGCGCGGGCACTTTTTCGGACGGCAAGCTCTACAGCCAGATCAAGGACCCGAAACATTACGGCCGCAAAGTGCTCGACGAATTCGTGCGGGCCGGTGCGCCCGAGGACATCCTGTACCTGAGCCGGCCGCATATCGGCACGTTTCGCCTCGTCAGCATGGTCGAGAAGATGCGTGCGGGCATCCATGAGCTGGGCGGCGAAGTGCGCTTCGAGACGCGTGTCGAGGACATCGATATCGACAACGGCCAGGTGCGGGGGCTGAAGCTGTCGACCGGCGAAACGCTGCGCTGCGACCACGTGGTGCTGGCGGTCGGCCATAGCGCACGCGACACCTTCCAGATGCTGTACGACCGCGGCGTTCACGTCGAGGCGAAGCCGTTTTCGCTCGGTTTCCGGATCGAGCATCCGCAAGGGGTGATCGATCGCAGCCGTTTCGGCAAATTTGCCGGTCACAAGCAGCTCGGTGCAGCCGACTATAAGGTGGTGCACCACTGCAGCAATGGGCGCGCGGTGTATAGCTTTTGCATGTGTCCCGGCGGCACCGTGGTGGCGGCCACGTCGGAGCCGGGGCGGGTCGTCACGAACGGCATGAGCCAGTACTCGCGCGCGGAGCGCAACGCGAATGCGGGCATCGTGGTCGGAATTACGCCAGACGACTACCCGGGCGGCCCGCTTGCGGGTATCGCGTTCCAGCGCAAGTGGGAGGAGCGGGCGTTCGAACTCGGTGGCGGCAACTATATGGCTCCGGGGCAGTTGGTCGGCGACTTCATTGCCGGGCGTCCGTCCGCGTCGCTCGGCTCCGTCGTGCCGTCGTATAAGCCCGGCGTGCGGCCTACCGATCTCAGCACGGCACTGCCCGACTACGCGATCGAGGCGATTCGCGAAGCGCTGCCGCAGATGGAAAAGAAAATCGCCGGTTTCGCGATGCATGACGCGGTGCTGACCGGCGTTGAAACCCGAACGTCGTCGCCGGTACGCGTTCGTCGCGGGGACGACTACCAGAGCGTCAACATCAAAGGGCTGTATCCCGCCGGCGAAGGTGCGGGATACGCGGGCGGGATCTACTCGGCGGCGATCGACGGAATCGAAGTCGCCGAAGCCGTCGCTCTGAAGATCATGAGTCAGCAAACGGCATGAGTCCAAACGGGCACAGCCTCCGGGCACCGGCGATTGCCGCGTCGTTCGGGCACAATGCGCGTTTCGTCTCGAACCGATCGTCCGAATGACCATTCGCACCCTGGCTGCCGCATGCGGCGCGGCGCTGCTTGCCCAATTTGCTCCGTTTGTCGTTTCCTCGAATGCGTTCGCTGCCGAAGCGCCCGAGCATTGGGTCGCCGTGTGGGCGACCGCGCTGCAACCGCTTCCACAGCGGGCCGACTTGCCACCGCTGTATCGCGCGCCGGAAGTCGCCGGGCGCACCGTCCGGCAAATCGTGTATCCGACTTTGTCGGGAAAGACGGCGCGAATTCATCTGAGCAATGCGTATGGCAAGACACCTCTGGTCATCGACGAACTGCGCATCGCGCGCTCGGCCGGCGGCGCGGCGGCGGTAGCGAGGGATGGCAGTCGAGTGACGTTTGCTGGCAAGGGCGCGGTCAGCGTTCCGCCCGGCGGCGAGCTGGACAGCGATCCGATTGGGATCGACGTCGTCGAGGGCGCGCCGTATGCGATCAGTGCGTTTATGGGACCGGAGCAGCGGATCGTCGCGTGGCACCGTGTGTCGAATCAGGTGAATTATGAGTCGGGGCCGGGCAATCATACCGCCGACACGTCCGCCGCCGCGTTTCGAGGCCGCTTCACCCAATATGTGTGGGTCACGGGCTTGTCGGTGGAGGCGGTGGCACCGTCAGTTGCCGTGGCTGCGATTGGCGACTCGATCACCGACGGCATGCGCTCCAGCCTGAACCAGAACCGTCGCTGGCCGGATGCGCTGGCTCGGCGACTGGCGGCGAGCGGCGCGCAGTCGACCGCGATCGTGAATCTCGGCATCAGCGGCAACCGGCTTCTTAGCGACTCACCTTGTTATGGCGACGCGCTTGCGAGCCGCTTTGAGCGCGATGTTTTGCAACGTCCGGGCGTCAAGGCGGCGGTTGTGCTGATTGGCATCAACGACATTAACTTTGCGGCAATGCCGCCTCATGGCGGGCTCGACTGCGATTTTCCTCATACGTCGGTCACGGCTGCCGATCTGATCGACGGTTACCAGCGAGTGATCGCGGCCGCGCGGCGCAACGGTGTTAAGGTGTTCGGCGCGACGCTGACGCCGGCGTCGCTGCCGCAGGAGCGGGAAAACATCCGACTCGCGGTTAATCAGTGGATACGGACTAGTCGCGCTTTCGATGGCGTCGTCGATTTCGACGCGGCGTTGCGCGACAGAGCGCAGCCGGAGCGTCTGCAGCGCGCTTTCGATAGCGGCGATCACATCCATCCGAGCGACGCGGGCTACGCGGCCATGGCCGACGCTGTTCCTGTTGAGGCAGTGGTGAGCGCGGCCCGGAAGTGAGTCACAACTTTTTTAAGCAAAAGCGAAATCGGGTATTGACGAGACGAGAAAGAGTCTCCATAATCTCGCTTCTCTGCTGCAGACGCAGCGACGCAAACGAAGCAGTGCCGGGTGGTGGTAGTTCAGGCGCTGCGGGTTGGGCGGATCGATCTTTAAAAACTAACAGCCGATAAGTGTGGGC
>NZ_JBFPKO010000095.1:0-3387 GCF_040948765.1 Paraburkholderia sp. BR10923
CGCGTGCGTTTCGTTGAAAGATCCAGACCAAGACCAAGCTGTGTCATCGAGGTACCCCTTAAACCTGCCTTCTCCCAGGATAGTCCACCGAGACGTCAACGCCAGGACTTTTGCAGACCCTCCCTAGTTCCTATCGCGCGCTCTTCGTTTCTAGTTCAAGTGAAAAGTAGGTGACGTTGAGCGTCTTAATTTCTTCGCAGCGGACTGGACCGTCCGCCAGTAACGCGCGAACGTCCCGCACCGGCACCGGCTCTCCGCCTAACCTCGCGTTGATGTCGCAATCAGCATAGAGGGCGTGCAGATGTCGTTTAGAACCTCGTCTGCAAGCCGACGCGACCGATCAACTGCGACGGACCGCTCGACGCGACCATCACGTCGTTGATCTGTGCGTTCGCCCCTTGGTTCGTGCGCTGGTAGCCGGCAGCCACGTAAACGCTGGTTTGCTTCGACAGGAAGTACTTCAGCGTGCCGGTGAGCTGATGTGCGTGGTTGTTGTCGACTACCTGATTGCCCTTCATGTACATATACGCACCGCTCAACACCCACTCTGGCGCCATCAACCACATGCCACCCAGCTCCGCCTGCCAGACCGACGCGCCGTTCATTCCGTTACGCACCGCCGTATAGAGCGCGTTCACAGTCACCGGACCGAAGGTATAGTGCGCACTATAGTGCGCACCGGCGCCCCAGTTGCGCACGCTGACCTGCGCGCCTGAGACAGCCGTCTTCACCTGCGTATAGGCAGCATTTGCCCCGAATGCGCCGTGGATGTAGTTCAGGCCTACGCTCACCCCGCTGTTCGAGCCGAACGATCCCGCCACGCCGCCAAAGCCGTACATGGCGCCAGCCGAAAGGCCGCCGAAGCTCGGGCTCGCATACTTGACTGAACTGTGGATAGGTCTAGATCCCCCAATGCCATCCCAGTCGAACGCGCCCGTCGGATTGTTCGGCAACGCGAGTTTCCCAAACGGTCCATTGCGGAAGTCGTAGACGCCCTGCGCGTAGATCGCGCCATCATCCATGACCGAAGAATAGCAAATCGATCATGAAATCGTACTGGTTGCCTAAAGTAAGCCGGCCGAGGTGATCGTCGTCCAGTCCGACGAACGCGTTACGGGTGAACAGGCTGCCGCCGGGCATGAATGTACCCGTGCCGAGTTCGAACTGGCTCGTGAGATCGAAGACGGCGCGCGTGCCGCCTCCTAGGTCTTCCTTGCCGAGAAATCTCAGCAGGTTCGGCACAGCAATGCCGTCATCGAACTTGACGACGTGGCTACCGCCTTCATTGCTGACGTAGGAGACGCCGCCATCCAGCATACCGGTGAGTGTGACACTGCTCTGTGCGTAGGTATCGCACATGAACAGCAGGCTTGTGGCAAACAAGAAGGCTTTCATTTTCATCGGCGATCTCCATTTCTTACTTCCTGTGACCCAGGTTTCGTGTCACACCGACGCCATCTGTGTGTCGGCACTGGCATGAATTCGAATGTGTGAGCGCTTTGCACGACGCCCTCCCGTACACCCGGTCGCGGCTATCGGTGTTGTTACACCAAGGCGCGGAAAAGTCTCGGTGAGGAACAACTTCCACTGCCCGCAACGAGGCGCCGAACGCGAAAGTCAGCGTGATCGGCAAGCTGAAATACTGCGCGACGAAACCCGCCATCGCCGGCGCGAGACCACCGCCGAACGAGCCGGCGAATCCGCCAAAGCCGATGCCGAGACGACGAATCCCATCTGCTGCGTTCAAAGATGCACGAGATAGGTCGGCACCATCGCGTTAGACGGTGTTATGAACTTTCGGCCAGACTTGGTACCCTGGCGGGATGAAAAAACGCAGACCCTACCCAACGGATGTATCGGATGAAGAGTGGTACTTCGCCGCTCCGTATCTGACCTTGATGAACAAGGACGCACTGCAGCGCCGCTACGAACTGCGCGAGATGTTCAACGCGCTGCGCTGGATCGTACGTGCGGGTGCCCCATGGCGTTTGTTGCCCAATGACTTTCCGCCATGGGAGTTGATCTACCAGCAGACGCAACGCTGGATTCAGGCGGGCTGCTTCGAGGCCATGGTGAGCGATTTGCGCTCGATCATCCGGGTCGCCCAGGATCGCCGTGGTCAACCCAGCGCGGTCATCCTCGATGGCCGTACGCTGCTGTCGACGTGCGAAAGCGGCGCACGCGCAGGCTACGACGGGTACAAGCGCAAGAAAGGCAGCAAGGTACATATGGCGGTGGACACGTTGGGACAACTGCTCGCGGTGCATGTGACGCCGGCCAACGAGCAGGAGCGCGCGCAGGTTGGAGAACTGGCGCGTCAGGTTCAGCAGGCCACGGGCCAGACGGTCAAGGTGGCGTTCGCGGATCAGGGATATACCGGCGAAGAGCCCGCACAGGCGGCGCTTGACGAGGGGATTGAACTTCAGGTCATCAAGCTGCCGGAGGCGAAAAAGGGGTTCGTGCTGTTGCCGCGCCGCTGGGTGGTCGAGCGCAGCTTCGGCTGGCTCAACCGCTTCCGCCGACGGGCAAGAGACTACGAGCGATTGCCTGAAACCTTGGCTGGCTTGCATTTCGTCGTATTCTCCGTGCTTATGCTCGTCCACTTTGCAGCCCTTAACAAAAGTACATAACACCTTCTAAACCACGAAAGTACCGTCGTTCGCGCACAGGATCGCCAGCGTCGCTAGCCACACGTTGGGACTGCCGAAGAATTCGGTCAAGCGCCGCTCGGCTCTGCACCGAGCGGCGCTGTACAACTCGCCCTTTCGCTTCTCCGGCAGCGTGCGCGAAATCAGAATGATGCACCGCGGAAGTCACGAACACCTAATAATCATGTGTGGCAACAGCAGCGCAAACATCCAGCGGTCCCATCCCGACCAGGATCAGTTCTTTTACTTCGCATACTGAACCATCATTTTTTTCGAGATCGATCAGTTCTTTTGCAAAAGTATAGCTCACTGCTTCTCTCCTGCCGGGCGTGTCCATTTTATTTATGCCGGATATTCGTTATATAGAATAAGTGCTTTGTAAAAAACGCAACGATTTGAGTTTAAGGGATAACACTGAAATGACAGCCGCGAGTGCGGGACAGCGGCCGTACAAGATCGGGCCTCGCGTGGACGGATTCCGGGCATCCAGGACCACCCTGACCGTCGCGTCAACAGGGTGGGGGCATTTGTTGACGTGATATAATTTTGCACCTCCGCTTCACACCGTCTGCCGGCAACAGATAGAATGCGACGGTGGTCAGTTGCGTGCCTTAGCAGGATGCGGAAATACCCCCGCCCGGAATCGGCCTTCCACGATTTGAGCGCCCACCGTCGCTAAATCTTTCGCATTGTGCAATTTCAACGCGCATCAACCTTTTTAAAGCACTGTGAGGCCGGC
>NZ_JBFPKO010000096.1:0-3368 GCF_040948765.1 Paraburkholderia sp. BR10923
CGGGCTCGGCCATTACGAAGGGCGAGGCTGGCGTGGCTTCCACCACCACGCCACGCTGAGTATCGCTGCATATGGGTTTCTGATGGCTCAGCGACTCAGGATGCGCTCGGATGAGCGCGATAAAAAAACTTCCCGGAACGCGCGATGCTTGCCCTTCCCCCGGATTACATCCCACGAGGCAGTCCAGCGCGCGCAACGCCACGCTCCTGATTCCATTACCACGTTGCGTATCCTGCTTGGACTACGGCTCATGCAACGATGGCATTCTTCCTGTACGGTAATAGGCTGCATAACTGATTATGTGACACAGTAAGATTAGTTTCGACGGTGATTATGCACGGAGCAGACGAACAAACCTGAGGCGCAAATCGATGTCGGGCACGGCATGTTGAAGATGCGACGATATGTTTCGGTATGCGAAGGTGCAGGGACCAGGTGGTCGAGCGCGATCGCGGCGCGGAGCAAAGCGCCGATGATGCTGCGCCAGTCCTGGGCATGAGATCAGGTGCGGCAATAGTGCCGCAGGTTGATCATCGTGTAGGCGAGTGTCTTGAATGCGTAGTGGACCAGGCTCAGGCGCTCGAAGCGCAGCAGCAGGCGGCGAAACTTGTCTTCCCAGGCGAAGAGCCGCTCGATGGTCCGGAAGCGCTCCTCGAAGACGGGCGGATCAAAGCGCTGCTTGCGGCCGCGCTTCGGTGTTTTGCGCCCACGCGGGTTCTCCCGGATGTTCGGGATCATGCCGCGATTGAAGATCGCCTTGCGGTTGGCCCGGCAGTCGTAGACGCCGTCCAGACTGACGGTTGAGCCGTGCAGGTCCATGCCAATGGCGCGGGCCATTGCGGTGAGTCCGGGCAGCGGCTCTGTCAGGTTGACGCAGGAGCGGGGGTAGAATGAAGCGATGAAGAAAAGATAGTCGCTTTATCACGGTCACCGCTTCCCTGCCATCGTCATCAGCTGCGCGGTTCGCTGGTATTTCCGGTTCAGCCTGAGCCTGCGCGATATCGAGGAGTTGTTGCTCGAGCGTGGTGTCGTCGTCACGTACGAAACAATCCGTTGCTGGTGCGACAGGTTCGGCGCTGAACTCGCCTAGCGTGCAAAGACGGCGCGGCGCAAGCGGGGCAACACATAGCATCTGGATGAGATGTTCGTGACGCTGCGCGCGGAGCCGTATCTGCTGTGGCGCGCGCTCGATGAGCATGGCACTGAACTCGACGTTCTGGTGCAAAAACGACGCGACAAGGCCGCAGCCAAGCGCTTCTTCCAGCGAGTGCTGCGATCAAACCCGGTGCCGCGCAGGATTGTCACTGACCAGCTACGCAGCTATCCGGCAGTGAAGTCCGAGATTCCAGAGCTCGCTCACGTGAAGCACGTTTTCGTCAAGGCGGTTGCGCGCGTGAATAACCGCGCCGAGAATAGCCACCAGCCGACCCGCAGACGCGAACGCCAGATGCTCGGCTTTCGCGATGCGCGTCGCGCTCAGGCGTTTCTCTCACGGTTCGGCCCGAGCCGGCATCACTTTGCTTTCCCCAGACATCGAATGAAAGCGGCAAGTCACCGTGCCGCACTCCAGGAACGCTTCGCCACATGGTACAGTTGGACTGGAACTGCCTCGATCGGTAAGGCTATTTAATATCGGTAACTACCGTTACCGGGTACGCGTACAGTCTACGTTCGTCAACTTGACAAAGCCCGGCCGAGTTCGTGGCACACGCAAAATGATCGTTCACCGCAACTACATTGTGTTCTATCGCGCCAGCGATGAAGTGGTGACAATCCTGCGCGTGAAACACGCCCGTCAGCAGTGGCCTTAACCATGTCGGTGACATCATTCCGCCAGCCTCTTCTAGACAGTGAATAACTATCAATGCGGCTGGAAGGCATCGACTGGCGTCAACCGACGAGAACGGCACGACCGACCTCCGAGTTATAAATGTCGACATTATTTAGCATCACTGATGACTTGACATAATTGAGCAGAGCTGGATTTTATTCGCTGCTCTCGTCTGCAAATTTTGGGAGCTTACCTGTTCTGCAATCGAAGACTGCCCGGTTGCGGGACCCGCGGCACCTGCGGTACCATCCCTTGTCAGCCCGCAACCGCTCGGCCTCAGTGATCGCGGATTCTCCAAGTCTGCCAGCTGCGCGGCGGCTTCCTCCGAGAAGGCCCCTCAGAGTTTTACCACGTCGCCAACTCACTGGTGTTCAAAGCGTGGGCCTGCTCCACATCCCAGATCATGGCCGCCGCTCCCAATCGATGCCCGAACAAGGTTAGCTCGGCGGCACCTGCGATTGCCGCCGACGGTCTGGTGAATTGTTCAAGGCTATCAAAAGGCATCGAGCCAGAACTCGGCGGTTTTCTGGGGTGTTCATCATCGTCGTGTGGTCACCCGGAACGGACACGGCGTGAATGGCTTCAGCACGCAAAACCCTGTCCCACCCCCGCAACGGCGAACTTGCTTCCTGACCTATTGAACCTCGTGCACGACGGCTGCGGACAGGTCCGTTGACATAAAACTGGTTGATCTCGATTCCAAGAGATGGAGCTTCATACAAGTCCAGTGCCCTTTGGAACTGCGCGGCCTTTTCATACGTCAGAAGAAGGCTTTCTAGATCACGGTCCTGGGGTATCGCCCCAATTTGCTGTGCCTTTTGAATCAGTTGGCCAATCGAGCTGTTTGCAGCAAATCGTTCTAAGACCTGGAAGCTGTCATCTTCCAAGAATTCCATAGAATCCAGCAGCACTTCCCGTGCCATTTGGGTCGGCGATAAGCTTCGTCGATTTGCAGGTAACGCAGCATCCATGAAGGCCATGAATGACACAGCTTCATTCAGATTCACTAAGTGCTGCGCAATCGCGTAAGCCAAGATTGCCCCAGATGAGTATCCAGCAAAGCGATACGGTCCATGTGGCTGGATCTCTCTAACTGCTAGCATTACTTCCGCCGCTATTGCCTCAAGAGTTAGTGGACGTTCGTCGTCGAAATGCGGCCATGGCAAAGCATAGACCGGACAGTCGACGTCCATTTCCTTCACAAGGGCGGGGACATAGGAACAATCGCCCAATCCTGTGGGAACAAAGAAGAGAGGTGGCTGTGATCCCGTTTCCAGAACGGAAATCACTTGCGGACTGCTGGGCTGTCGCTTCAAATGAATCTTCGATGCGAGCTCCCTCAGAACAGGGGCTTGGAAGAGGTCGGCAGCGCTAAACGTCAGCCCTGCTTTTTGTGCTCGACTGATCAGCTGCACCGCCAAGAGCGAGTGCCCGCCGAGCGCAAAGAAGTGGTCGTGGCGTCCGACCCGCTCCACACCGAGAAGCTCGGCCCAGATCTGTGCCAGCGTGATCTCGACCTCGCCTTGCGGCGCCTCAT
>NZ_JBFPKO010000097.1:0-3313 GCF_040948765.1 Paraburkholderia sp. BR10923
TCAGCTCGGCCAGCCGTACCAGTGGATGCTTGAGATTGATCTGTTCGCGCAGTGGATGCCGGAACAAATCCTTCTCCGTTACAGGCGCCTTCGGACCCATCTAAACCTCGTCAGAATTTGCAGGCTATACCCAGCAATATGCCAGGTCTCTGCAATTCCAACAACACGATTTCCACCGGAAACCCCCAACGCTTACGGCTCTACGGTTTGTTCAGGCTGGACTAAATAGCTTCGTGCTCCATTACCTTGATGCCTTCTTTTTGTAAAGCAATTACAGCCGGCAAACCTTTTGGAACCTTGATCGGCATGGAAGCACAACCTCCGTTTCGAAACTACGCGATACCCGCAAGACTGCACGGCATACCAACAACACCACGTCTGACCGACTGCGAGCATGGTTAGGTCTTCACCTGTTTAAGAAGACCAAGCTGACTGCGACGCATGCGTAAAGTGCGCCCGTAATCTTCTCAAGCATGGATCTGTTGCTCAATACCACGCTTGCGCGATCTGCAAGAACCATATATCCGCAATAGACCGCGACGGAGATCGCCGTTGCCGCAGCTCCCATCGGAACCGCCTGCCCAAGGTAGGAACCGGATGGGCTGATGAAACTGGGATACGTAACTAATGTGGCCAACCACCCCTTAGGGTTCGCTAGAGAGACGATGAGGGAATCGACAAACACCTGTCTGGAGTTCCAGCGCACCGCATCTTCTGTTCTTGACTCCCGCTTCCCACAAAAAGCAATAATGGAAAGATATCCAAGATATATCGCCCCTATCCATCGGACATAAAGTAACACCCATTGGTTATCCCGTATAAAAATCCCAACACCCGACAATACGACTGCTGCGTGAACGGCCGCACCAGTACCTAATCCGATCGCGTCAGGAATTGCGATTTTGAGCCCGTGCTTCAATGTTTGAGCAACGGCAAAAGCGACGTTCGGACCAGGCAAAGCCACGGCGGCAGTAAAGGTAACAAGAAACAAACCAAATAGATGAAAATCCATGAAGCCCCGCCTCTATTTGCAAATCACTCCCGAAAGGAACAACTATCGACACAAAATCCGGCTAATCTCCGCATCTCAGTGGACCGCTGCGTTATATGCCTCACAAGCTCTCCCGAAGGCGCCCAGAATCTTCTGGCTGATTACATCGCTGGAAGCATGCCATTCTGGATGCCACTGCAGCGCCAGTTGAAAGGTGCGTGAATTCCTATATGACAGCGCTTCTACGACACCGTCCCCCGCTACTGCCTCCACTCGGATTCCTTCTCCAAGCTCCGCGATGCCTTGCCTATGCAACGAATTGACGCATAGCTCGTCGCCCTGGATAACGGACGACAGCAAGCCGCCGGAAGCGACCTTAACCGTATGCACAGGACGGTACTGTTCGTCGCGAGGAATCTCTGGGTTTTCGCGATGCGAGATCCCCTTGTGCGTCAACGATAGATCTTCGTGCAATGTGCCGCCACGGTAAACGTTCATCTCCTGCAAACCGCGGCAAATTCCCAATACTGGCATATCCAGTTCTTCCGCCACCATCAACGCAACCATCGACAGCCTGTCTCGTGGCCGATCCGTCCTGCAGGCGACAATGTCGTCTTCAGCAAGCGCCCAAGCGCCACCGTTCCTGTCAAAGATCCCGGGATCGAGTCTGATTCGTCGCCAGTTAGAACAAGGCCGTCAAGACGGCGCATCACGTCGCGTAATCTTTGGAAAATCGCGTCGCAAGGCAGATCACGGTCGATCGTCGGTAAGATGACGCACTCGAGCGACGCGTGTTTAGTCAGCGCCTCGATATAGCGCCGCCGCAACCAGTCGCGGTGAACGCCGTCGTGAAGATGACGATTGGCTGTGACCCCGACGACGGCGCAGCCCAGATGGCGACGTGTATCACTCATTGACCACGCCCTCCTCGGCTAACCGTCCGCGCTGGGCCTCGTACAGCCGCCGGTTCCGGTCGAGCAGCTGGTTGATGACACTTGGCTGCCCTTTTGGTCCACTAGCGAAGAGCCCTCCCCATGAATCTG
Organism: Paraburkholderia sp. BR10923; assembly: GCF_040948765.1. Lineage (NCBI taxonomy): Bacteria > Pseudomonadati > Pseudomonadota > Betaproteobacteria > Burkholderiales > Burkholderiaceae > Paraburkholderia > Paraburkholderia sp. BR10923. The sequence continues at coordinate 2,035 of NZ_JBFPKO010000097.1, forward strand.
CAACCTCAGCATATCGCGGATCGCGCAACCTGATCTTCTGTGCCCGCTTCAGGTGCCAGAAAGGCACGCCTGGCGAAAGATGATGTTCCAGATGATATTCATCAAGGTTCGCGCCGACCAGCAGTCGCTCGATCAAATTGCCTTTGCGGTTACGCGTCAAGTACACATCTTCGGTTTCGGTCTCACACATTGGCGAATGCCCAGCGAGTTCAATGAACCAGCCCAAGGCTTGGAACGTGGTTAGATATGGAACAAGCCAGAACAGCACAAGCAAATCCAGCGATTGCGTCAGGGCAAAGCCGAAAATGACAATCAGCCAGAATACCGCAAATCCATAGGTGTCGATGGCAGCACCCCGCCTGTCGATCTCTTTTTTCCCCTCACGAGAAATAAGAAACCGCTCACTCCATAGATACTTGAGATAGCGTACCGTCGCTCCGCCAAACATCGCTTTCCAGACAATGGCAAACGCGTATTCACGTGGCGGGCGCACATCATACACGCCCGATGATATAAAGAACTTCAGGTTAGGATCCCTTTCAGGGTCGCCGAGATATGGATGGTGCAGATGAACATGCGAGTAGCGATAAGCCCAGTGCCGCTGAAAAACAGGATATGCAGCGAAGACGATGCCGAGCACGTAGTTCCATCCGGTGCTCCTGGCCAGCGTCCGGTACGCGGCATCATGCGCGATAGTTGTCAGTCCGCGTTGTTGCGCACCGATTACGAGTACTGCAAGCGGGTAGAGCCACCACGAGATTCGTATCGTTGCATAAGCACACGCAAGAATGACAAGATAGTCCTTCACAATGTAAAGTGCGCCGGTCAAATTATCGGGCCTCAATTCGGACAACTCTCGCATAATGTCGCGCGAGAATCGCGAAGTGGTGAAACGTTTGCCGCGCAATTGCCAAGCGTCATAAATTTCCATGATCAAATTCCCTCCAAGAAAGATCGACGTCAGACAGCGTCAAGTCCGCGTTGAAGATCGGCGACGATATCATCAATGTTCTCAATCCCAACGCAAAGCCGAATCGATCCGTCGAAAATACCAGCGGCCTCGCGCTTTTCCTTGGGAACCGTTGTGTGCGTTGTCGAAACGGGATGCGTGACCAACGTTCGCGCGTCACCGACATTCGACACGTGGTACATTAGAGGGTGTTAGGCACTTTATGTCGGACCTGGTATCCTGGCGGAATGAAAAATCGCAGGCCTTACCCAACGGATGTATCGGATGAAGAGTGGTACTTCGCCGCTCCGTACCTGACCCTGATGAACA
>NZ_JBFPKO010000098.1:0-2983 GCF_040948765.1 Paraburkholderia sp. BR10923
CGTCAGGGAAGGTGTACGGGCTATTAAGGAAAGGCGACCGCCTCACTTCAAGGCCCGACAGGAAGCAGAGAAGTCACTCAAGTTGCCGGGCTTCTAACCAAAGGATGCACTATGTCACGAGACTCCCCCGACGGCCCCGGAAGATGTAGACGTTGCCGCCCAGCGGATTCTCCCCAAGCGCTGTTTGCACCTTCGCTGCCAACCCCTGGAACCCGCATCGCATATCGGTGACGCCAGCAGCGATCCAGATGCGCGTGCCTGCCGGTAGGGAGATCATGAGCGCAGACTACCCAGCACGATCCGCAGCATATCGGCATCAACCAGGCCGTCCACTTTAACCACCGCACGACCGATCCGGATCTCGATCGTGCCGACCGGTGATACAGGCTTCGAGCCCTGCGCGGGCGCTTCTACCGGAGCTGATGCAATGACCTCCGTCGGCGTGTCGTTGAGCAATACGACCGGAATGAGCCCGGCAGATCGAGCTTGCTGATCGGCCAGATATCGCCGCCGCCAGGTGAACAGCATGTTCGCGTTGATGCCGTTCTCCCGCGCCAGCTTCGCGACTGATACGCCCGGCTCGCAAGCTGCTGCTGCCAGTCGCTCACGCAGCTCCCGGGGGTAGTTCGGGCGCCCCGTTCGGGAACCCGGCTTCTTCTCCGCAGACTCTGTCAAAGTGGTGCCCATCAGATTGGAAATGATGGGCATCACTTTGATGTCGCCCTCAGCCACCGTCTATAACGGCCGGCACGAGCCGCTTACCTTGATCCTTATGGGTATGTGGCGCGATCCGTCGCAGCCACCGAATCGAAGAAACGGAGGCACTCGGCTGCTGCGATCGGGATGAAGTTGAGGCTGGCCTCACGCGACCATGGTAAGTAGTCCAGCCTGAACAAACCGTAGAGCCTTAAGCGTTGGGGGTTTCCGGCGGAAATCGTGTTGTTGGAATTCCAGAGACCTGGCATATTGCTGGGGATACGGGAATGGGTGATGCCCGCGTTAGACGCGCACGCTGCTAAAGAAACCGGTTACTACTGGATTATTGACGACACCGGTTTTCCAAAGAAGGGACGTCATTCGGTCGGGATGGCACGTCAGTACTGTGGGCAACTCGGCAAACAGGACAACTGTCAGGTCGCAGTGAGCCTGTCGATCGCGACACAACGCGGCAGCCTGCCGATTGCCTGGCAGCTGTATGTCCCCAAGGAATGGATTGAAGACCGGGAACGTGCCCGTCGTGCGGGCATTCCCGACGATCTGGCTTTCGAGACCAAGCCCGAGATTGCGTTGACCCAACTTCGTGAGGCTATAGCATCCGGCGTTGCCCCGGGCATCGTGCTGGCCGATGCCGGGTACGGCGGCGAAACCGCCTTCCGGGAGGGCGTAACTGAACTCGGTTTGTTGTACGCCGTAGGGATCCGGCCTGGCACCTCTGTGTGGGCACCCGGTACGGCGCCACTTCCACCCAGGCCATGGAGCCGGCGCGGCAAGCCACCGACATTGTTGCGCCGTGCGCCCGGCCACGAACCGCTCGCGGTGAAGGAACTGGCCATGCAATTGCCCGTGAACGCCTGGCAAACCGTCACCTGGCGGGAAGGCAGCAACGCAGCACTTTCCTCCCGCTTCGCCGCCATGCGCGTTCGCCCCGCACATCGCGACTATTGGCGAAGTACCGTTCGCGACGAAGAATGGCTGCTCATTGAATGGCCTGATGGCGATACGGAGCCGCTCAAATACTTTCTCACTACCGCCCCCGAAGAGGCGACCCTCGAGCAGCTCGTGTTCGTGACCAAAATGCGCTGGCGCATCGAGCGCGACTATCAGGACCCGAAACAGGAGTTCGGGCTCGGCCATTACGAAGGGCGAGGCTGGCGTGGCTTCCACCACCACGCCACGCTGAGTATCGCTGCATATGGGTTTCTGATGGCTCAGCGACTCAGGATGCGCTCGGATGAGCGCGATAAAAAACTTCCCGGAACGCGCGCTGCCTGCCCTTCCCCCAGATTACATCCCCCGGGGCAGTCCAGCGCGCTCAACGCCACGTTCCTGATTCCATTACCACGCTGCGTATTCTGCTTGAACTACGGCTCATGCAACGATGGCACTCTTCCTCTGCGGGGATAGACCGCGCAACAACTTATGTGACACAGTAGAACTAGGCGCGCAGGCAGGGCAACATGTGCCCTCGGTCACAATTCGGGGTGCTCGCAGGGCTGCGGATCCAACTCTCAAACGGGCTCGGTGCACCAGATGATGGGCCGACGTCGACCACCGCTGCCTCGTAAGGGTATTCCTTCTCCGATCCGCCCGCAGCAGTCGTGCGCTTCATCCTTCGGGGTCGGGCAAAACCCGATGAATCACTCTCAAGAGTTGGAGCCTCCACAAAATCCGGGGCGGTTCACTTCGCTATGAAAGTACCCATAGAGGAACTCAGCGAACACAAGGAACGCTACCTTACGACGCAGTGAGGAATCGCAGTCAGAGTGACATCCATGAAGCTCCATAGAACGCCAGAGCTGCAAGTTCCGCGATCACGTCAAAGCCAATAAAAAAGCCGCCGACCGGAGTGTGACCGATGTCGACTCTCTGATTCTTTCATGGATTTTTTGAACATGTCGTTGTGGCCCCGCTCAAATGGTTTGTCTGCTTTTGCTGCCGAATGATAGCAGCAGACAGGATCAGTCGCGCCACTTAGACCACTGTCTGAATTCCCGGCGCCCCCTATCGGTAGCGACACAAATTGTCGGAATTGTCCGGTTTGTCTGTTGATGCTATCGGTGAATGGGCTTTAACAGGATGCGGAAATACCCCCGCCCGGAATCGGCCTTCCACGATTTGAGCGCCCACCGTCGCTATATCTTTCGCATTGTGCAATTTCAACGCGCATCAACCTTTTTAAAGCACTGTGAGGCCGGCTTCTGGCCTCATTGCCGCCTTTTCCAGCCACTATGGGCGGATTTGTGCCAGGGATCGCATGCGCACG
>NZ_JBFPKO010000099.1:0-2630 GCF_040948765.1 Paraburkholderia sp. BR10923
CAGGAAGGCGAAGGCGTAATCATCGCCAACCTGCTGAACCGGTGGAACGCCTTCGGCAAACCGGTTTGCGTCAAAAATGCATAGTCGCGTCCATGGCACGGGAACTCGTACCCATCCGGACAAAGCCGTGGAGCATGACGTAAATCCGGATCAGCGCCATTTAATAAACTGCCACCAGGGCGGGGCCGGTGTCCACGCCGAGCAAACTCACACAGTAGAGAAGAAGCCCATGCTCAAGAGTGTCACACGGACATGTACCCTGCGGACGGTATTTGGCCTGCTGGGCCTACGAATTATGCATCCAGCGTTCGCTGATGGGCCGTCATCCTATGACGACTGCATGCTCGTCGGTTTGCGCGACGCCCGCAGTCAGGGTGCATCAAACTATATCCAGCGCTCATGCTACGCACTGTATCGGAACAGCGAAATGTTGCTGCCGCGCGAGAAGGCGTACTACGAGTGCATACTGCAAAATATGCCTGGTGCCAAGGAGCGGTTCGCGATCATGCGGATCAATGCGATCTGCGAACGGCGCGGGCAGTTGTAAGTCCACAGTGACGTGGATGATCACAACCGATTCACCTGATCGACACGCTGGATCTCCGTCACAACTTGAACAGTTCGTCGCGAGCGGCTTCGTGTGTCGGTCGTCGCGTTTCTCGCCAATCACCAGCGGTCTCTTGAGGTCCTTGTTCTCTGTCATCATTGTCAGTGCGCAGGTGTCCACGTGGGACACCTAGCTTCTGACCTTCTGCATTTCGACCGAAGGACGTCTTTTATTGACCGTTTACGATGAATCGCGGGGCAGCTGACTTGCCTTGCACACTGTCCAATGCGCCATCGGTGATGTCTGCGTGAGCAGAGCGCGTCCGCCGGTGGCCCTCGCCCCAAGGAGCGACCATGAGCGGCCCCGCCGATCAACCGGGTGTAGAAGTCGTCGTAACCGTTGCAGAGGATCATCTGCAACGCTTCAGGCAACTAGCATCGGAGTTGGAGGGCAAAGGCCTAAAGATCAACAACATGATGGAAGGGCTCGGAATCATTTCGGGAGCCGCCTCCTTAGCCGACGTGCAGCAGCTCAAAGGCATGAAGGGCGTAAAGTCCGTTGAAGAGGCAGGGAACGTTCAGTTGCCGCCGCCTGAATCCGATATTCAGTGACGAGGGGGACGCTTCAGGAAACCGAAAATAAAGCACGTTTAGTCCGACTTAGCGGGCGGACGTGCCTGCCAGGATAGGAGGCGGCGAACCCGATGAAGGGCAAGGGAAAATTGCTACGCCACAGGCGGCGTACAAACCGGGCCCGGGAATTCCCGCGAACTAGCGATCTTCGTCTGGGACGAATGGGATGACGCCCAGGCGAAAGGCTTCTTCCTGCAAATTGCTTGGGATGCGGCGCGCGTCGACGATCATGCCATTGATTTCGATAAACCAGACGAGTGGATTTCTGTCGAGCTGACTGGGAAGTGACCAGCGAGGATCGAGCTGACCGATCTTCAGAAGGTTCAGAATTGATCCTGAGCGGGCCGAACCGGTCTGGGCGCTTAGCCCGAAGTGCTGGCACAGTGCATCGGCGCGCATGGGGGGCTTTTGGGACTTGTCGAAGAGGAAGTTGACCCTCCCGATCGCGTAGGCCACGCCGCAGGCCCAGGAGCGCGCAGGACCGGTCACCAGTGGCGATGGCCGCTTGCGGCACAGGGTGGCAACGAGACGTCGGCAGAGGTCGCGGTATTCATCGGTCAGGTGTTGCGCACAAAAGGCGTCGGTAAGCGTAATGATCTCGTCATACCGGTCTTGCATGGCGGCTGGCACCCGCTCGCCGCGAAAGGTTGGCTTCATGGAATTCGCGATCCGTATGCGTCAGTTGCCCAGTTCGGCGAGCCCATGAACATCGCCCTCCCGCGCGACCTGGCACAGCCACGTGTCCAGCTTCTCGCTGCTGCCGTCAAGCAACCGGTCAACCAGGGTCCGGTCGTTCGCCTTGCCAAGCATGTTGTGTAGTCCCAGGTATGCCACGAGAAGGTGGTACATGGCGCAGCGCAAATCATCACGTTCGTCCTGACAGCGCCGGGCGTGGCGATGCAGATCCGCAATGGCGAGCCCGAGTTTTTCACCGACATACGAAAGCGGTATGCCGTCACGATCCTGTCGCGACGTGTAAGCGGGGCCATTGGCGCTCAGGGGAAGTTCGGCATCATCCGGGATCTGGGGCATTGCGTGTCTCCGTAGCAGTGCTGCATGATCAGTGAAACGTCGGCGAGCTGGCCATGCAGCAATGCTTGCACTTGCGTGCCACTACCGCACGGGCACGGCTCGTTGCGCCCGATCTTCGGCTCTTCACGACGCATGGCAACGCTTCCCGGGATGCTCGCCAGCGCGCGCCGGTGGGGCTCGAAGTAACGGTAGATGTGGGTCGGCCCGGCGATCATCGTCTCCAGCAGTCCCTTGCGCTTTTCCGCAGGGATCGATGGTGGCCGCATCTGCGGGTCGGGATTGTGTTCATGATGGCTTTGTCCGGATGGGGGTATTGCAAAGATGCTGCGGGTTGTGTAAAAGCGCAACATCATGAAGCCAGCATTGAATAATGCCATATAAAGCCAGACTAAAGACGGGTGAACCGCGCAAGCGCAAGA